>JAVUPY010000069.1 GCA_032252755.1 Terriglobia bacterium | reverse complement strand
CATGCCAAGGATATTCGCGAATATGAAATCACTTCCAAGGGTGTGGTCATCCTCGGCGAACGCCTCACGAACTATCAACGTCTTATCACCGGAATTCCGGAGCGTTTAAGATCATCCAAAAATAAAGAAGAAAACTCGGGTCGCAAACGAGATATCAAACGCTAGGGAAAATTATGCGGCCGGGGGAAAAGCATGGAGTCCGATTCAAAACGGCACACTTTTCGGTTAAATTCATAGGACTGAGTAGAAGTCCGTCAGTCACGGGCAGTGGCAGCAGTTAAGAAGAACATGGCGACCCTCCTGCACGCGCGGCCGAAAAAATCCTGCATGAACATTCAAAGAGAAACTCCCGGCAACTTGCTTGAGTCAGGTGCGCAACATTCAGTTTGGCCACGCGAGAACCCTATATCGCGAACTGCGAAACCATGATCTCCTCTCCTGATCGCACGGCGATACCTTCTATTTCTTGACGACCGTCAGCGTCAGCGACGACGGGTACTCTTTCGAGTGATGAATAGCGGTGTGGGCGATGATGCCTTTGGTTTCGTCGTAGTTGTTGCCTCCGGTGTTCAGGTTGCGATCAAAGCGCGGGAAGTTACTACTTGAGACCTCAATGCGGATCTGGTGGCCAGCGGAAAAGTAGTTCGACGTATTCATCGGCTGCAGTGTGACCTTGTACACCTTGCCGTTCTCCATCCAGACGGGTGGCTTATCGTAGCCATCGCGATAACGCAGTCGCTGGATGGTTTCGTCGAGGTTGTAGGCAGGGCCGTTCGGAGCGACGTCGATCAGCTTCACTGTGACATCGGTGTCCTTCACGTCAGATGAGACATACAGTGTGACCTCGATAGGCCCGCTCACCTCGACGCCCTCCTTCAGTGGTTCAGACGAATAAACCAGAATGTCAGGGCGCTCCTCCATCTTGCGCTGGTCCATGGCACCGCCCGCCACGGCATTCCCGGTGCAGCAGACATTTCCGCCGTAGGACGGAACAGGATTCATGGGATCGTAAGTGAATTGGTCGGGCGCATCGGACGCAGGTGCTGCGGCAATCAGTGCGCCATCGCCATTGAGTGTGTTGGCCTTGCCGGCACTCGTGAGATAGAGCGTCATCGGCTGCGCCCCTGTCGGTGGCCACGTGTCCGACGACTGCCACTTATTCAGTCCCATCGTGTAGTAAAGGACCTTCGGCTGTTTATCCAATGCGGGACTCTGTTCACCCTTCAGGAAGCGATCGAAGAACGCGAAGCTCAGCTCATCATAGCCGGAGAGCGGATGCCCAGGGCCGGAGGGATCAACACCATTGAGACGTGCGTCACCCATGTCGCGCTCGCCGACCTTGGTGTCGGCGCTGGCGCGGCGGTAGGAGCAGTGCAACGTCGGCGCAATGACGGCCCACTGCTCGGTCGCTATGTCAGGGCTGGCGGTGCGACGGACGTAGTTGTAAGTCGCCAGATTCGGCCCAATCGAGACGTCGTACCAGGACATGAACCACAGGCCGGGCACGTTGATCTTCATGTTGTCATCGAACAGCCCACCCTTGTACCACGCGGGATCGTTGGGCGTGCGCTGAATCATGCGCCCGCCGGTTGGAACGGGTTCGGAGTCGGCAAAGATGCCATGCGGACCATCGACGGTCTTGATGATGTCCTGCTCGGGAAGGTGGCGAAGGGCCTGCGACCAATCGACAGGCGGTAGGTGCTGCGCGAGGTCGAAGGCCTTCGACTCGCGAATTAGATCCTGCTGCGAGGTGTTGGGACGAAACATCGGACGGATATCGTTCTGCTCGCCGTAGAGCCAGGCGATGAACAGCATCTGCACGGCGCCCCCGCGATACCAGTTGCCTTGCTCGTAATAAGGTTTAACGCGTCCCACGCCGGCGCCGAATCCCTGCGGATTGATGGCAGCCAAACCTGGCGGTGCGGTGGCGGCGACGCCCATCTGCCATTCCGCCGTGGAGGAGCAGCCCAAGAGCCCGACCTTGCCGTTCGACCACGGTTGCGAGGAGATCCACTTGATTGCGTCGTAGCCGTCGGTGCGCGGCGGCCCGAGAATGTCGTAGTCGCCCTCGGAGAAGAAGTGGCCGCGCTCATTCATTTCGACGAACGCATAACCGCGCTGGATCGCCGTCAATTCGGTGGTCATGTCGCGCGGAACGCCGTTCTGGATGTCCCAATAATTGAAGTTGTAAGGCGTCCGGACGAAGATCACCGGATACTTCTTCGCCGTGTCCTTCGGACGATAGATGTCGGCGGCCATGAGTTTGCCGTCACGCATGCGCACCATTACCTTGCGGTCGATGACGGCGGCGTCTTCGAGCTGCCTTTCGACATCCACGCGGTGCTTAGCCTGGTCTGGGGTAAGCGGGCGGCGCGGACCTTGCGCGCGAAGACCAGGAGCGACGACGAGCGCCGCAAGGAATAGGGCGATAGGACGAATAGACATCGAGTTCTCCAGAGGAAGAACGTTGTACACGGAGAAGTGCGGAAGAAGCAAGAAGGAAAGAACCACACCGGCCAAGCCGGTCGCATGGACTGCACGGACTGTAGCCGCATAAGCGCCCGGTCAGCTACGGTTCGGACTTTTCCGCAACAAAAACGTTACACAAACTTGACCGTCTTCCGCGGAACCGGCTCTCATTTTCCGAATCATCTGCTCTGACGAAGTATTCGCGATTGGAAATGGTGCGCTGTGCGGTTCTGTTTCCCTGGACGCCTCGAACTGGCGTCTCTCGAGCTCCGAACTTCCGTGAAAGGACTGCTGACCCCGTGAGAAACATTGCCCACTCGATCACAATTCTGATGCTCTCCGCAGTTTTCACTGGCTGTGGTGCCCTACAACTCTCCATCTTCAATGCCTCCCCCCGACTGCCGGTCCGCGTCTTGCTCTGGTGACAAACCTGTTTTCCAATAGCGTCTCAACCTATAGCGTCGATTCCCAAACCGGCCAACTGACTCCCAAAGACACCGTGCCGACCGGCGACACTAATTCCAGGATCATCGCGGTAACGCCCTCCGGGCGCTTTGCTTATGTGGCCAACATCGATTCCAATGACATCTCCGTGTTCGCCATCGACGCGAATACCGGCAGCCTGACCATGGTGGGTTCGCCTGTTCCCTCCGGCGACGGGCCACGCTTCATTGCTATCGGGCCAGAAGGGAATCGTCTCTACGTGGTGAACCAGGACGCCGATCACATTACGGCATTCTCGATCAACCCAAACACCGGCGCGTTAACCCCTCTTACCGGCAGTGTTCCAACCGACGATCTCCCGATCGCTCTCGCCTTCCATCCTTCCGGTCAATTCGCCTACGTGGTGAATGCCAGATCGAGCGACATAACCGTGTATCGAGTGGACAACACTGGAGCGTTGGGGTTGCTCGGCGCGGTTCCGGCTCCGACGAATCCGTCCTCCATCGCCATCGCCCCTTCGGGGAAAAGCGCCTATGTAACCACTCTCGGCGCCAACGGCGTGACAAGCTTTTCCATCGATGTGAACTCGGGAGCCCTGACCCCACTTCCTCGGGTAAACTCCGGCAGCGGTCCGATCTCCATGACCGTAGATCCTCGCGGCCGATTTGCCTACGTGACGAATCTCAACGACAACAACGTCTCAATCTATGCGATCGACGCGGTAAGCGGAGCTCTCGCGCCAGTTTCACTCGTTCCGGCCGGAAGCAATCCCGTTGCTATTGCTCTCGACGCTTCGGGCCGCTTCGCCTACGTTGCGAACCTCGGCTCGGACAACGTCACTCTTTTCTCCGTTGATTCAAACACCGGAGCTTTGACTCCAGTGGGTGCACCGACCAGTGCGGGAACAGGTCCAGGCTGGGTGATTCTCCTAAACTGAGCGCATCCGTAGGCCGAACGTTTTACTGACCGCACCCCAGGGGGCAGCGGCGGAAGATGACAACTCCCGGGGCGTAAGCCCCGGGAGGCTAGTGGACCGTAGTTCCCCGACCGGGCCGGCGATGCTTAACGACCGCCTGCCGGAAGATGCTCGGTCAAGTACCGCGCGAGCAGATGATAGAGGTGCACGGTCGTTCCTGGGCCTTCGAAGATGCCGTGGGTACGGTCGGGATAGGTCATGAAGTCGAACGGCTTCCCGAGTTCGATCAGCCGATTCACCAGCAACTCTGTTCCCTGGTAGTGCACGTTGTCGTCGCCGGAGCCATGAACGATCAGCAGATGGCCTTGGAGTCCTTCCGCAAAATTGATCGCCGACCCCTCCTTGTATCCCTTTACGTTGTCCTCTGGAAGGCCCATGTAACGCTCCTGGTAAATCGAGTCGTAAAGACGCTGGTCCGGCACCGGCGCAACCGCCATGCCAACTTTATAGAGATCCGGTGAGCGGAACATCAGGTTGAGAGTGTTTGTACCGCCGCCGCTCCAACCCCAGACAGCGACTCTATCCAGATCGACAAACGAATTCATCTTGCCCAGCGAGCGCAGCGCCTGTGCCTGCTGTTTCGACGACAGCACGCCGACATCGCCATAGATGACCTTGCGCCATGCACGGCCGCGAGGCGCGGGAGTGCCGGAGTTGTCGAAGCTGACCACGAGGTATCCGAGCGATCCGATGTAGCGGTGGAAGAGTGTACCGTTGCCGCCCCAGCGGTCTTCCGTGGTCTGGCCCGCCGGCTCGCCGTAGATGTTCACCAGCACCGGGTACTTCTTCGAAGGATCGAAGTTCGGCGGCTTGATCATCCAGCCGTCCACCATCACGCCATCGCCGGCATCGACTTTGAAGAACTCCGCCGGGGGATTGAGGAACTGCGCGATCTTCTTTTTGTATTCGGTGCTGTCGCTGCTCATGCGCACGAGCTTGTGATCGGGCAGCGACACCAGTTCGCGCAGGCCGGGATCGTCGAAGCTGGAGAAGCTTTGGAAGGCGTACTTTCCGTCGGGCGAGATGTTGTAGCTGTTGACGCCGACGAAGTTGGTGGGTGTGACGCGCACCGGATCGGCAGAGCCGTCGAGCGGCGAGCGATAGAGATAACGCTGGGTTGCATTATCGGGAGACGCAATGAAGTAGAGCCATCCGCCTTTTTCGTCGACCCCTTCAATTCCCGCCGTATCCATCGCGCCTCGGGTCACCAGCGTTTCGTGACCACTGCGATCAATCGCCCAAACGTGCATCCATCCGTCCTTTTCGCTGACCGCGAGGAACTGGTGCCCGTCATGAATCGGTTGAGCTTCCGGCAAGCCGCCAAAGCCGACACTGATGAAGGCATCGTCGTGATCGCGCCACATCTGGTGGACGGCGCCGGACGCGGCGTCAGCGAGAAGGTAATTGTCGGTGTTCTGCAGCCGATTGAGTTGCTGCATGAGAAGCGTCTTAGCGTCAGCCCACTGCATTCGCGCAATGTAATTCTGACGTGGATCGCCGGGGACTTGCATCCATTTCACGCCGCCTTTGCCGTCCGCCTTTACAACGCCGGCACGCACCGCGGAATTCGTGGTGCCTGCGAGCGGATAAGGAACCTGCATCTCTACCGGATAGGGGCCAGTCTGTGGGTACGGAATTTGGGTGACGATCTGGCGTTCCTTTCCGAGGTAGTACATGAGCGCAAAGTCGCCGACGCCATGCAGGTCAAACTGCCAGAACGCGATTCGTTTCCCATCCGGGCTCCAGCGGAAACAATCGTGCAGACCCAATTCTTCTTCGTTCACCCAGTCGGAGCCGCCATTGATGACCAGGTCGGAGCCGTCGTGGGTGATGCGCTTGATAGCGCCGCTGGCGAGGTCTTCGACGTAGATGTCGTTCTTATTGACGTAAGCGATCTTGGTGGCGTCGGGGTTAAATTTCGCGTACATCAAGCTGGCCTCAGGCGCATTACCGCCGAGTTTTTTGAGTTTGCCGGTGGTGCGGTCGAGGAACCAGTAGTCTCCGCGAGAATTGGTGCGCCAGACACGGCGAGTGTTCGTGAAGATGAGGACGCGCTGGTTATCCTTGGACCAGCTCAGGCCAGCGATCTGTAGCGGTTCCTTGGCTCCTTGCGGCGTGAGTTGCGTAGCCGTGATCAGCACCTCACGGTTCTTGCCGGTCGCGGTGTCGTACTTGACGACATCGCGGCCGTGGCCGCCGGTCGTGGGCTCCATCGCAATGTAGGATTGCCCCCCGTCGAACCAGCGCGGCGGCGGGGTGAAGCGCTGGCTGAATTCGCCCGTGAAGATGCGGGTGATCATGTCCTTCGGCGCTTCCGGCGCTGATGCGGGCTGCTGCGCAAAGGAGACGGCTGAGAATGCCACGATTAGTACAAACGCAAGACGACGAAGGGCGTGCCGGTTCATGAGTCCTCCGATTGATTTGGAAGGACCGATGGTACGAGAGCAGGTGGGGAGGATGCAATAATGAAGCGGTCACTCGGCAGGTGATACGATCCGCGAAGGCTGTCGCGAGAACAGCCCATCAGAAATCATTTCTGAAGTTCCGATTACTTTTCGGACACCGCAAGCGTAACAATCAGTCTTGTTGGCATGCGGCCCTGCCTGCTAGAGGGATTTGCTATCAATCTGAGGCGCTCGAAGATGGCTGCCGAAAACGCGGTTCGGCCCCTTGTTCCCGTCCGACTCTCACCACGGTCTCAGGATTAAGATCTAGTCGCCAGGTCACAGGTGAGGTTAGTTCCTGCTTGGCGTATCGACCCGTATGCGCCGCCCGCTCGTGCTGGTTTTTCTTCACCCGGAAACGCCATGCCCATAGACTCGCTGCGGTTACGATTGCGAGGCAGATGAACACGAACACTTTGCCGCCGTCCAGGTAGTCGATCGCTCCGCCATTCAGGTTCGGATCGGTGAAAATGCTATGGATGAATACCAGAGCTGCCGAGACATAAACGAGGTAGTGGAACAGCTTCCACCTCATGCGGCCAATCTGCTTGCGGTAATACGACGTGGCCAGCACGAGGATGAGGATGTAGGCCGCGACCGCACCGAGTGTGTTTTCGAATGGCTGGAGAGGCGAGTAAATAGGCGCGATGATGTCGACCGAGCGGAAGCGGTTGCGGCTTACAAACAGAAGAATGATGGGATGGATCACGACCGCCACGAGCAGAGCGTAGCCCGTCCAATTGTGCAGCGCGAAGATGTTGAATCGCCGATGCGGCCAGAATCGGACAGGACTATAGCGCACGGAAATCAGCAACCCGAGCAGCATGTTGGCAGTTGCCAAAAACACCGCGACCAACCCCACGTACGCACAGATGTCGACTAATGTGATCAGATCCCACCCTCACCCTATCTATTTACAAATACTAAATGGAGCCATGGAGAGTGTCGGAGGGTCTTAATGATTCTTTAGATTTTTCTGAACGGCCAATCTGTCACGTCTGGAAACGACGGTGGCGGCCTGCAGATGAACAGCCGGGCGATCATTGGCGTATGCTGTTGCGAGGAGTGAGCAATGCATGAGATTGATAGCTGGCCGCGTGGGCGGCACCGGCCCATGGTACAACCACCGAAGCGTTCAGCGCGACGTCGCCGCTGGTTCTGGTTCATTCTTGCCATCGCTTGCCTGGTCGCGTTAGGTGGCCGTAGCTGGCTCTCCTACTACGTCGATTCCCTCTGGTTCGGCTCACTCGGCTATGGCGCGGTGTTTTGGAAAACACTGCGGCTTGAGTGGATCGTATTCGCGGCATTCACCGCGGCGACGTTCGCCATTCTGTATGGAACCTTTTTGGCATTAAAGCCGGCGTACCTCCCGGAATCCGTGCAATGGCAAACCATTCTCATTGGCGATCAGCCCTTGAGATTGCCGATCATGCCGATTCTTCGCCGGATCGCATTCGGGTTGACCCTGGTAATCGCCGCGGGCACGGGAGCCGTGATGATGGTCCAGTGGCAGACGTTTGCCCTCTACTGGTATGCCACGCCCGTAGGTTCGCCAGACCCAATTTTCGGGAGATCTCTTGGCTTTTACCTGTTTACACTGCCCGCCTGGGAGCTTATTTCCGGCTGGCTGATCCTGTTGGCCGTGCTGGCTTGTGCTACGTCTGTATTCTTTGCCGTGGTTGGTCGCGGCGCCCGTGCGCTCGAGGGAGCGTACGGAGACACCGGGTCATCATGGCGCGGAGTCTCTCTGACTTTTGCATTCCTGCTTTTAGTCGTCGCGCTGAGAGTCTATCTTGGCCGGTTCGACGCGCTGTTCAACGACCACACCGTCTTCGGTGGTGTGAACTATACCGACGCGCATGTAATGCTTCCCGGCCTGCTGGTCGTCTGCGTAGCTCTCATCCTCGGCGCCGCGATCTCGGTTGCAAACGCGTTTTCCGCGAAACGCATACGTTGGCTTGGCGCGGCGATCGTTCCGGCCGTTTTTTGTTTCTTGGTTCTGCAAGTATGTGGTTGGTACGTCAGCAGTTTTGTCGTGAAGCCCAACGAACTCGTCCGAGAGCGGCCTTACATAATCAACAATATAAAGATGACACGGCTGGCCTACGATCTGGACCGTATATCGCGGCATGCCTTTCCTGCGGAGACGAGCGTCGGAGCCGCCGACCCGGCGAACAATCAGGCCACGCTCCAGAACATCCGACTTTGGGACTGGCGCGCTCTTCAGGACACGCTGAAGCAGATCCAGGAAATCCGCACGTATTACGACTTTCCCGATATCGATATCGACCGCTACGAAATTAACGGTCAATTGCGGCAAGTGATGCTCGGTACGCGCGAGATGAACCTTAACAAACTGCCGGAAAGCAGCCGTAACTGGATCAACGAGAAGCTCATCTACACCCACGGGTACGGCATCACCATGAATCCGGTAAACGGCTTCACGTCGGAGGGCCTGCCTCTCCTGTGGCTCAGTGACATGCCGGTCGTGAGCACGGTGCCGAACCTCAAGGTCACCCGCCCCGAAATCTATTTTGGGGAACTTACGAACAGCGATGTTTACGTCAACACGCGGCAAAAGGAATTCAATTATCCGCAAGGCCAGGCGAATAGCTTCACGTCTTACCAGGGGCAGGCCGGCATCAGGATCGGCGGCTTCTTTCGCCGTCTCCTGATAGCCGCGGGCCGCGACGACTTGGGAAAACTGCCATTCAGCGATGATGTGAACAGCGAGAGCCGTCTTCTAATGCGACGTAATGTGGTCGCGCGAGTTTCGGCCTTGGCTCCGTTCCTGACCCTCGACCCCGATCCCTACATGGTGGTCGGAGAAGATGGCCGACTGTACTGGATGATGGACGCCTTCACTACTTCGGATACATATCCGTATTCGACACATTACCCGTTGGGCGACGACCGCATTAACTACATCAGGAACAGCGTCAAGGTGGTCATCGACGCCTATGATGGGTCGACCACGTTCTATGTTTTTGACAGCAACGACCCGATCATCGCCGCGTATCGCCGTCTTTTTCCTACTTTGTTCAAGGATGCCTCCGCGATGCCAGCCGAGTTGCGCAACCATGTGCGTTACCCGGAGCTGCTGCTCGCAATGCAGGCGCAGGTCTACTGCCTTTACCACATGACGGAGCCGGAAGTGTTTTACAACCGCGAGGATCTTTGGAACGTCGCCAGCGAGGTGGCCAGCACAGAAAACGGTCAACAAGCGACGCAGACGATGGAACCGAACTTCATCCTGATGAAGCTCCCGGGCGATACCACGGCGGAATTTATGGAGATACTGCCGTTCACCCCTGCCAATCGGAACAACTTGATTGGCTGGATTGGCGGGCGAAGCGACGGCGCACAATATGGAAATGCCGTGGTCTACGACTTCCCCAAAACGAAGCTGATTGATGGGCCGCTGCAGATTGAAGCCCGCATTGATCAAAACGCTGAACTTTCTGGGCAATTGACCTTATGGAACCAGCAAGGATCGCACGTGCGACGCGGCTCCATGCTGGTCATTCCGATGGGCAAGGCAATCCTGTACGCCGAACCAATCTACCTGCAAGCCGAACGAAGCCCCATGCCGGAGTTGCGCCTGGTCGTGCTCGCCTTACAGGATCGGCTGGCGTACGGGCCTACGTTCGAATCGGCCATGTCTGCCCTGTTCGGAGCCGCCAATGCGACCCCAACGGCCACCCAGGCAGCAACCGCTGTCGGCACGCCGCAAGCGGCCGGACCTGACCGGAACGACCTCATCACCAAAGCCGCCAAAGATCTGTCTGATTATCAGCGGCTGACCTCCGAGGGCAAACTCGGCGAGGCGGGCCAGAAGCTGGACGACTTGAAGCGGACGCTCGAACAACTAACGGCGCCTCCAAAATAACTCGGCTGTCCGCCGTGCAACCGAAGCTCCAGAAATGCGCAGGGACATTGACGCAGATGGAAATGCCGTGTTCCGATGGGCTCTGTGAACCGAAGGCCGCCACTTCCAATCGACGAGATCATCCCGGAAGTCCTCGCGTCGTTGGCGCGAAATCCGAACCTTGTTATCGAGGCCGCGCCAGGCGCAGGCAAAACGACGCGTGTGCCTCCGGCGCTGCTTGGCGCTGTAGCAGGCGAAGTCATCGTCCTGGAGCCGAGGCGCATCGCTGCGCGGTTGGCGGCTCGGCGAGTCGCAAGCGAACTCGGGGAAAAGCTCGGAGAGACGGTCGGTTACCAGGTGCGGTTTGAAGGGCTCGCTGGCCCACAGACGCGGCTTCGTTTCGTCACCGAGGGCATTCTCACAAGGCGCTTGTTGTCGGATCCGAGTTTGAACGGCGTCAGCGTCGTGGTGCTGGATGAGTTTCATGAACGACATTTGGAAACGGACCTCGCGCTGGCGTTGCTCTCCCGCTTGCAACGGTCGCGCCCCGAACTGCGGATCGTGGTGATGTCCGCGACACTCGATGCGGCGCCAATCGAGGCCTATCTGAACTGTCCAACCTTGCAGGTGCAGGGACGGCAGTTTGATCTCAAAATCGAACACCAGCCTTACACGCCTGAGCCTCTTGAAGTGCAGGTCAGGAACGCCGTCGAAAAGCTTTGCCGCGAAGACGGTTCGGGAGACATTCTGACGTTTCTGCCGGGTGTCGCGGAGATTCGGCGTGCGATCCGCGAATGCGTATCGGTGACGCGGAAGTATGGCTTGCTCGCGCTTCCTCTGCATGGTGGGCTTTCGCCGGCCGAGCAGGACGCGGCTGTCTCGCCGTCATCGCAGCGAAAATTGATCCTGTCGACGAATGTGGCGGAGAGCTCGGTGACATTGGAGGGAATCACGGCGGTGATCGATAGTGGCCTGGCACGCATGGCGAGTTATTCGCCGTGGAGCGGCCTTCCGACGCTGACGGTTGCCCGGGTGAGTAAGGCTTCGGCTAAGCAGCGGGCAGGGCGCGCGGGACGAACGGGGCCGGGACGGGTTCTTCGGTTGTACAGCGAAGAGGACTTCTCGCGAAGGGTCGGTCATGACCAGCCCGAGATCGTGCGCGCGGACTTGTCGCAACTTTGCCTGGACCTGCGCGCCATGGGGATATCGGATATTTCGGAATTGTTTTGGCTGGATGCGCCGCCGGTTGCGTCGGTCACGGCGGCGGAGACGTTGCTGGATAGGTTGGGTGCGCGTGGTGCGATGGCGAATCGTCTCGCGCAATTTCCGCTTCCGCCGAGGCTCGCGAGGATTCTTGTGGAGTCACTGGATCGCGGCATTGGTGAAGATGGTTGCGTCGCGGCGGCCACACTGGGTTCGGGTGTACGATTCGCGAAAACCGATCTGCACGGGACCATGGAAGATCGACACGACCCTCGCACAAAGCAGCACATCGAGCAGTTGCGACGTATTGCGCGGCCGCCGAAGCAGAAGCGTCATAACGATGATGCGCTGCTCATCTCTGTGCTGACCGGATTTCCGGACCGTGTGGCGCGGCGGAGAGCTGGCAACCAGGTGCTGCTTTCGAATGGAAAGTCAGCAGAAGTTGCAGGCGAGCCGCCGGCGTATGAATTCATGGTGGCACTCGATGCCGAAGAGCGGAGTGATAAGACCCTGCCGTTGATCCGCATGACAGCCCGGATCGAACCGGAGTGGCTCGTCGACTTGTTCCCCGATTCCGTACGGGAACAATCAGGCGTCAACTGGAACCACAAAACGGAGCGAGTGGACGCCGTCAGCGAACTGCTGTACGACGAGTTAGTCATCGAGGAGTCGCGAGGGGCGACACCGGACCCAGACGCCGCCGCCGACTTGCTCGCACAAAAAGCGTTGGAAGCGGGCTTGGAGCGCTTCATCGATCTGGACGCTCTAGAGCAAGTCAGGGCACGAGCGATGTTTGCCGGACTGCAGCCGGCGGATGGCGCGGATGTCCTGCGGGAATTGTCTTCTGGGCTGAGAAGTTTTACGGAGCTGAGAAAAGCGGCGGAAGGATTCATTCCGTTGCTCGAACAAAAAGTGGGACGGCACAAGCTGGAGAAGCTGGCGCCTGCGACCGTGCGGTTACCAAATGGAAGGCAGACGAAGATCCACTATGAGCCGGGGAAGCCGCCGTGGGTCGCCTCTAGGCTGCAGGACTTTTTCGGAATGCGGGAGACGCCTCGGATAGGCCCGAACAGCACGCCGCTAACCGTACACTTGCTGGCGCCGAACCATCGCGCGGTGCAGACGACTACGGATCTGGCAGGGTTCTTCGAAAGACTCTACCCACAGGTGCGGCGTGAATTAATGCGGCGATATCCGAAGCACGCATGGCCGGAGCGGCCCTGACCACTGCGCGCCGCATACGCAGGTGCACGCCGACGGCGCCAATTCGCAAGCTCACCAGCCCATTTGTTGCATCCGGTTCAAGATGATCGCGCTATACCTGTTCATGCGCTCGGGCCGGCGCCGCAATGGTGCCGGTAGAACCGCGGCGAGTTGCGCAGCCTGTAGCCTGCCGATATTGCGGGCCGAGGTGCCGTAGTCGCGGCGACAAGCAGATTCCGCGCCGTAAACACCGGGTCCCCATTCGACCACGTTCAGATAGAGCTCGAGAATGCGCTGTTTACCGAGCACGATTTCGGCTACCGGTACCAGCGAGGCTTCGACCCCTTTGCGAGCAATAGAGCGACCGGTTCCGAAAAACAGGTTTTTGACAAGTTGCTGCGTAAGCGTGGAAGCTCCGCGTCGGCGATCGCGTTCCAGGTCATCTTCGGCAGCGATTTGCATCTGATGCCAATCGAACCCATGATGCTGGTAAAACCGCGCATCCTCGGCGGCGATTACTGCGTGCTGAAGGTCGGGAGAGATTCGGCTAAGGGGAACGAATTTGTAGCGCTTCTGATACGGTTTGCGATGAATCCAAGACTGCACTCGGCGTTGCGCTTGTACCATCGTTGTGGGGGGGGCGATCCATCGCAGGGCCACGAGGAGCAGAGCCAGGAAAGACCAGCAAAGCAGCGCGGTGACGATGAGCCATCGAACAGTGGTCCGGAAGCGGCTCCTCCGTCGCGCAATCTTCGCAGGTGAAGGTCGTGAGCCCACAGCTCAGGATAAAGGATTGCGGGGTGTATAGCAGAGTAGGTTTAAAGGAAACGGGGAGGGAATTCCCGCCCCTCAGTGCCAGCCTGGGAAGCGAATGTGATCGAACCGATATCCCAAGATCATTTTTGCCAGCAGGTGATCGGTACTTTTGGTAACTCCTACTCCGACGCCAAAATTAAATTCCCACTTCGGAGAGAGGTTTAAATCGATTGACGGAACGATCTGCTGCTGCTGGTCGGGAATGGCGTCGAAACTGGTAAGGGGACCGAGCGCTCCGTAATATTCCAACCCGCCGCTGACGGTCTTGTTGAAGTCGTAGCTCACCTTCAGGTTCGGCGAGAATCCCCAACCTTGGTTCTGGTTCGACCCCTTCAGCGATTTGTCCAGCGTCGGATTGAATGCGAGGTACCACCGGTTGATTTTCTTGTCGATGATTGGCCGCAGTTCCACAGTCCAGGTGTCTTCGGAGTACAGCGGCCGTTGATAGCCGATTTCCATCGAAAGGCTCAATCCGACCGGCCACTTCCAATCCTCGGGAACGGCTACGCGCGGCCGGATGTGATCCCCGACCCAATCCCATCCGTACCCATTCTTGGCCGACGTAAAGACGTAAAAGCCAGTCTCAAACCAGTTCGTAAATCCATGCGTGATCTCGAGCGTTTCGTGCAACTGGTGCCAGGTCGGAATCACGCCATCGATAGTCTGCTTGGTTCCCTGGAACGTGAAATTGCTGTGCAATTCCACCATCGTCGAAGATTTCGGAACGGTATCCGACCCGTATACCTGGATCTCGTAGTTGTCCTGCGCGAAGGCGCAGACGCCCGGCAACAAGACGAACAACACAACAAGAGAAATCAGCGATCCTCTCCCCACCCACTCACCTCACCCCGTACAGTGTACAAAACGAATGCAACCATCCCGCAAAATCCTCACTCTGAGCCGGGCTCGTTGTCGCGAGGGGTTTTAAGTGGTTGTCATTAGGCTGGCGCTAGGTAAATCTAGATTGCCGCCGCGAGAAAATCTGCGTCGGGCGCGGATTTTCCTGAAAGTGTGGTCGCTTTTTCTTGTAATGCAAAAGGGGCTTACTACAATTGCGCCCATTCCCGTTTCTGCACGTTTAAAAGGAGACTCAGCGTGAAAAGGTTCGTGGTAGCTGTAGTGTTTGTGCTTGTTCTTGCATCGAGCTTGGCGGCTCAGACTGCCAAGAATTATGTGATTATCGCGAAAGGCCAGGGAAAGGGCAGCACGGCCTTCGCGACCAAACTAGGTTCGGCACTGGTGGCGAACCTCGAAGACATGGGCCTGGTGCTCGCACGCTCCACCGACCCGAATTTTGCAGACTGGGTCCGCGCCCAGTCCGGCGTGCAGGACGTCGCCGAAGATCAGGTCGTGCAATGGATCTCGCCCAACGAGCAGAGCATCCCAGCCAATTCCGTGGAGGCTCCAGGCTCGGAAGCTGATTTTGTTTCGGGCAGCGGACGTTACTACAACCTGCAGTGGAACATTCGCAACATCCACGCAGATGCTACAGCAGAAGCTGGATACCTTGGCAAAGGTGCCGTGGTGGCGGTCGTCGACGCTGGCATTATCCCAACCCATCCCGAAATTGCTCCGAACGTGAACTTGGCTCTGAGCGCATCCTTTGTGCCCGGGGAAGACCTCTGGCCAATTCCCGGCACGTTCAATCACGGAACGCACGTCGCAGGAATCATCGCCGGCACGGGCTATCGAGTGCAGGGTGTTGCACCCGCGGCGACGATCGTTGCCGTGAAAGTACTGAGCAAAACCAATGGCAGCGGTGCTTTCAGTTGGATTATTGAGGGAATCAACTATGCTTCCGGTCCAACGGTTCAGGCCGACGTCATCAACATGAGCTTGGGCGCTACTTTCCCGCGAGTCAATGCCGGTGGTGGCGGACTTGGAACGCTCATCGCTGCTCTGAATCGCGCCCTCACGACGGCTACGCGTAGAGGGACCCTCGTTGTTATGTCGGCGGGGAACGAGGGCATGAATCTCAACGCCCCGGGATACAACCCAGACGTTTGTGGGTCCGATAAATCTTGCAGTGTCTGGACAATCCCGGCACAGCTGGGGAATGGAATCGCGGTCGCCGCGACTGGTCCCATTGGCTTCGCGACGAGCTGGTTTGATGGTGTGTACGACCGGCCTGCGTCCTATACGAATTACGGACAGTCTGTGATTAACCTGGCCGCTCCTGGTGGAGATAATGTGCTCTACGGCACAGCCGCAGGAAGCCAGGTCTGCTCGGTTCCATACGTAAACTATCCCGGGAACCTGAACCAATACTGCTGGGCGCTCGACATGGTCATATCTCCCGCGGGCTTTACAGGCACGTCAGCTCAGCCAACCGGCTACTCGTATTCCTGGGCCGATGGCACCTCGATGGCCGCACCTCATGTCAGCGGCGTAGCAGCCCTCATCGTCGGCGAGTACGGACACCACAAGTTAAGTCCCGCGCAGATTGAGAGCATTCTTGAAAACAGCGCCACCGACATCCTGAAACCCGGAGCGGATCCTTACTCCGGCAAGGGGAGAATCAACGCAGCCGCAGCCGTGGGCGTCTCTTACTAGGCCGCTTCAATAGCAGTAAGCCCGGCTTAACACTGAGCCGGGCTTCTTTATGTTCAAAGCTTGCTAGGCCGCCGCCGTCGCCCGCGCCAGCGGTAGTTTGATCGTCACCGCAAGTCCGCTCGGCGACGCGTTATGAGCCGAGATTGTGCCACCGTGGAGCGCCACCGCACGGGAGGCGATCGCGAGTCCCAGTCCGGAACCTCCCGTGGTCAGACTGCGCGCTGAATCCACCCGGAAGAACGGCTCGAAGAGACGGGCGACCATGTCTTCCGGCACGCCCTGGCCGTGATCGCGGATGGCTACTACGGCGTCGGTGCCCTCGCCGTGCAGGCCGATCTCGACCAGTTTGCCGGCGCCGCCGTGATAAATAGCGTTTCGCAGCACGTTTTCAATTGCGCTGTGCAGGATCTCCGGATTTCCGTTGACGGTGTACTGTGCGAGCGCAGTTGTCGAGAGGGTACAGCCAATCTTCTCGGCCTCGAGCTTTGCGTCCGCCACGACCAGTTCGACGATTTCGTTGAGGGAGACGGGCTCCATCGCAGGGGTCGCCTCGGTGCTCTCGAGGCGTGCCAGGGTGAGCAACTGCTCGATGAACGAGTTGATGCGAACGGTTTCCCGCTCGATCCGGTCAAGCTGTCCCTGCAACGACGCGTCTCCACGGCGCGCCAGTTCCAGTGCCATGCGAATCCTTTGCAGCGGTGATCGCAGGTCGTGGGAGATGTCGCGCAGCAATTGCTTCTGGCTTCCGACGAGACCTTCGATCTGTCCGGCCATGCGGTCGAAGTCGCGGCCGAGTTCTCCGATTTCATCAGGCCTTTTTACAACTTTACCGCCGACCCGAGCGCCGAGATTCCCGACTGCCAGTTCCTGGGCTGCACCTCGCAGTTGGACAATTGGGCGGGTAAGCGAGTGAGCGAGGAAAAAGCAGATCACACCGGAAACCAGGAAGCCGAGCGCGAGTTGCCGGAAGATTACATGCGGCGGCGGCCCTGCGCGTCGTGGGCGTAATTGGCCGGCGAAGATGTAGTTGCCGCGTTCGCCACTGATCGGAATCGTTACTACGGCGTTCGGCGGCGGCGGCCCCTCAATACCCTTCACAGCGTTGGCGACCCCGGCAGTGTATGGATTGCCGGAAAGCTCGTTGGCTTGCGAATCGAAAAGCCAGAAGCGTGCGCCGGTGACCTCGAACTGAGAATAGAGGAACCGGTTGAGCGCAGGCCCGCCGTTGGACTCGTACGCCTGCACAGCATCGGACGCGACGTCGGCAACGTGCGTACGCAGTTCGTCCACATTGCGAATCTGATCTTTACCAAAGCCGAAGTTCGCGATCAGAATCGCCAGCGCAAGCACGATCAGTTGTGCCAGCCAGAACCATAGGAAGAATTTCCAGAAGAGGCTGCGCATCAATCATGTTCTCCGTCACTGCGAATTCCGGCAAAGATGTATCCGGAACCGCGGATCGACTTGATGTGTTCGCTTGCCCCGCAGCTCGAGAGCTTCTTGCGCAGTCGGCTGAGGTGAACGTCTATGCTGCGGTCGAGCATTCCAAGCTTGCGACCCAGCGCGGCTTCCGCGAGTTCCTCGCGCGGCACGATCTTGCCGACGTTCTTCATCAGGTGTTCCAGGATGTTGAACTCGAACGCGGTGGCATCCACCGCTTCGTTGTTGCAAAGGATCTCGCGGCGTCGCGATGATAAGGAAACCTCCCCGATGCGAATCCAATCGTCCTTCTGCTCGGCGGAACCGTCACGTTCGGTCCTTCGCAGTATGGCGCGAATGCGTGCTGCCAGTTCGCGCGGGTCAGCCGGCTTGGGCAAGTAATCGTCGGCCCCGATCTCAAGGCCAACAATCCGGTCCACCGCTTCTCCTCGTCCGGTGAGCAGCAGAACCGGGACTTTCGACTCTTTGCGCAATGTTCGCAGGAGGTCGAAGCCGGAGCCTCCGGGTAGCATGACGTCGAGTACGATCAGCGCGACACGCTGCTCCCGCGCGGCTTTCAGGCCGGAGTCGTAGTTGTGGGCTGAAGCGACGGCGAAGCCTTCCGGTTCGAGATACTCGCGCATCATCTGCACGAACTCGATATCGTCATCGATCATCAGGATTTTGATCATCGGAGAAAGGTGCAGGGAACCAGGTCCAAGGTATAGGAAACGAATTAAACCCACGGACGTGCTTGCGCTTCAGACCTTGTACCTTGGCGCCCTGGTTCAGTGTCCTTGCTAATCCTAACCCATGGACCTGCAATCAGTTCCAGCCTTTACAAATCGTAACGTAGCGATACCAGACTTAACCGCCACAGGACTCCCGGCCGGGTCTAATGAAGTGGAGCGGGAGAAATACCATGATGAAACTCATATCGAAGCGCTGGTTCTGGTTGCTGGGTGTGGTGCTAGGCGTAGCGGTTCTGGCCGCCTTCGTGGTCACGAGACCCAAGCCGGCGCAGTACACCACCGTCAAGGCCTTTCAGGGCAATTTAAGCGACGAGGTACAGGCGACGGGAACTATCAACGCCGTCACTACCGTGCAGGTTGGCTCACAGGTGTCAGGCACGATCTCCGCGATCGGCGCCGATTTCAATGACAAGGTAAAGAAGGGCCAAGTCATCGCCAAGATCGATCCCTCGATTTTCGAAGGGCAGTTGGTGCAGGCGCAGGCTGACCTGGCGAATGCAGTTGCGAACGTCAGCGCCGCCAAAGCCAATGTCGCTAAAGCACAAGCCGCCGCCGTGCAGAGCGCGCAGGATTATCAACGAAACGTCGGGCTCGCGAATGCCGGCGTAGTTGCGCAGCAGCAACTCGATGCTGCCAAGGCGACCAACGATTCCAATATCGCTGCTGTCGATGCCGCCAAGGCTGCCCTTGAGCAGGCACTAGCGCAACAGAGGCAGAAAGCTGCGGCCGTAACGGTCGCGCAGACGAACGTAAACAACTGCATCATTCGCGCCCCCATCGACGGAACCGTGATTGCGCGTAGCGTCGACGTCGGACAGACGGTTGCCGCATCCTTGCAGGCCCCTACGCTGTTCACCATCGCGCAGGACCTGACCAAGATGCAGGTGTACACCAACACCGACGAATCCGACGTGGGTATGATCAAACCGGGCCAGAAGGTCCAGTTCCGTGTGGACGCGTTCCCGAAGCAGACCTTTACGGGTGTCGTGGCAGAAGTTCGCATGAACGCCACTACAGTGCAGAACGTGGTCACCTACAACACGGTCGTGAACTTCGATAACCCTGAGATGAAATTGTTCCCAGGTATGACCGCCTACGTGACGATCCCTGTGGCTACAGCGAACAACGTACTGGAAGCTCCAGATGCCGCGCTTCGGTATAAGCCGGACATGAGCTCGACGGAAATCCGGGCGGCATTCCAGAAGATCGGCGCAACGGGACGCGGTAAAGGCTCGCAGCAGTCGAACGGGAATTCAAGCGTCGCGACGCTGTGGAAGCTTGGCCAAAACAACTTGCTGGAGCCGGTGGTTGTGAAGACCGGAATCACCGATCACACCAATACTGAGATCGCGCAAGTGCTGAAAGGCAGCTTGCAGCCGGGCGACCAACTTGTGACCGGGAAGCTCACCTCAGGCAGCAGCTTCAAGAGTTCGAGCAGTCCATTAGCTCCGGCCGGACGCAGGCCGCCGGGACGGTAAGCGGATGAGCACGAGGTAGTTTCAGTAGCCCCGGCCGCCTCGGCCGGGAGCGCTGGGGGAGCAGGGAATGCGGGAGGCAGTTATGGAAGCGACTCTGGAACACGAAGCAATGACGACGAAACAAAACGGCCAGGCGGTGATTCGAGTGGAGGACGTACAGCGCATCTACGACCTGGGCGAGACCAAGGTAGCGGCCCTGCGCGGAGTGAGCATGGAAATCAGGCGCGGCGAGTTCGTGGCGATCATGGGCGCCAGCGGTAGCGGAAAGTCGACGTTCATGAACATGCTCGGCTGCCTCGACCGCCCGACTTCTGGGCGCTACCTCCTCGAAGGCACGGACGTCGCGCAGATGACCAAGAGCGAGTTGGCGAAGATTCGCAACCGCCGCATCGGTTTCGTCTTCCAGGGTTTCAATCTGCTCTCGCGTACTACGGCGCTGGAGAACGTCGAGTTGCCAACGCTCTATGCGCGGATCGGCAAGGAAGAGCGCTTCCAGCGCGCGGTGAACGCGCTAAACATGGTCGGGCTCGGGGATCGCTCGGAACACTATCCCTCGCAGCTCTCCGGCGGACAGCAGCAGCGCGTGGCGATCGCGAGGGCACTGGTCAACCAGCCCTCGATCCTGCTCGCCGACGAGCCGACCGGCAACCTGGACAGCCGCACCTCGGTTGAGATCATGGACATCTTCCAGCGGCTGAACGATTCCGGGCTGACTATCGTGCTGGTGACCCACGAGCCGGACATCGCACAGTTCGCGAAACGAAACATTGTTTTCCGCGATGGACAGATCCAGAAGGACTTCCTCGTGGACAGCCGCAACCGGGCGGCCGAGATCCTGCAGCAGTTGCCCGCGGTAGCGTAAGGGGGAGTTATGGATTTCCTGTCGATATTACGAGTTGCGATTCGTGCGTTGTCGCGCAACAAGCTGCGTTCAAGTTTGACGATGCTGGGCATCATCATTGGAGTGGCGGCGGTCATCGCCATGGTAGGCATCGGCCGTGGCGCGTCGGAGGTGACGCAGCAACAGATCGCCGCCATGGGCTCCAACCTGCTCGCCGTCAATAGCGGCGGCGTCAACCGCGGTGGAATGCATACCGGCGCCGGACAGACGAAGACTCTCGTCACCGCCGACATGCAGGCGATTCTTCGCGAGGTCCCGGGTGTAGCCGCTGCGGCTCCGGTGAATGGAACCAGTGCCCAGGTGGTTTTTGAAGACAACAACTGGGCGACCCAGGTGACGGGTACCGAGCCGCAGTATTTCGACATTCGCAACTGGCCCATGGCTGAAGGCTCGAGCTTCCAAAACGGTGACGTCGAGAGCGCCAGCAACGTCGTAGTGATCGGCCAGACAGTGAAGAGGAACCTTTTCCCGGACGGACAGAACCCGATCGGGCAAACGATGCGCATCTCCAACCTGCCGTTCACGGTAGTCGGAGTTCTCGACGCCAAGGGATCGTCCGGAATGGGCGGCGACCAGGACGATGCAGTTTTCGTCCCAATCACAACCTTGCAGAAGAAGATTACGGGCCAGGATTGGCTGCGGTCGATCATGGTCTCTGCCACCTCGCAGGACATGAGCAACGTGGTGCAGGACCAGATCACGGCGCTGCTGCGGGACCGGCACCGCATTCACTCGGGGGAAGAGAATGATTTCAACGTCCGCAACCTGGCTGATCTCGCCAGCTTTGCCGACCAGCAGTCGAGCTTGATGACGCTGCTGCTGGCCTCGATCGCGGGTGTCTCGCTGATCGTAGGCGGCATCGGCATCATGAACATCATGCTGGTTTCCGTCACTGAGCGTACGCGTGAAATCGGCATACGCATGGCCATCGGCGCCGAAGAGAAGGATGTCCAGAAACAATTCCTCATCGAGGCAGTCGTGCTTAGCCTTCTCGGCGGCGTGGTGGGCGTGTTCTCCGGAATCGGAATGGCGCTGCTGATCACGCATACACTGAAGTGGCCGGTCAGCATTTCGGGCGTGGCGATCGCCGGCGCAATGCTGTTCTCAACGCTGGTAGGAATCTTCTTCGGATACTATCCGGCAAAGCGCGCTGCCCGACTCGACCCGATCGAGGCCTTGCGCTTCGAATAAGCTCCCGTGCAAAAGAAACCCCATCGCGGTCTCCCGAGACGCGGTGGGGTTTTTCTTTGAGGGAGATCCGAAAAGATCATCTTCGGCGAGCCGCACCATCGTTACGGGGCAGTCCGTTCGACGACGCACGACTGCGTTGACGGATACGGCAGCCGCATTCCGTTCGGCAGTTCCAGTTCAGTCGGTAAGAGGAATGCGCCCTTTCCCTGGTCGTAGGCAAACAGAACGAATAGAGCCTTAGCCCCGGAACCTGGCAGCAGTCCATAAAGATAGCCTTCGCCGCTACAGTCCGGATTCATGGCCAGGAGGCCATGCACCGGGCTTTCTGTGGCATGGTTCTCGACGCGGTTGAAGAGCATGCCGCTCAGTAGACCCTCGGGTAGCGATTTCAGATCGAGCATGGACGCGATGCTCATTGTTGTTCCATCCGAGTTGTAGAGGAGGCCAGGGCACGTGGCCACATATGACCCCTTCATGGTGTTTGTTCCGCAGCGTGGTGCGGCATCCAGCGCCCGGGTTATCCGCTTGCCGACTGCGATCGAGGTGGTGACTGGGTAGCCGTCTGTCGCATGTACACCTCGGATCTCATTCCCGTTGTCCAACACGACGAATTTATCAACTGTCGCCGGGCCCCCGACAAGATCGGGTGGTAACGCGAGGGTCGCAATACAGCCTAGCGCTTGTCCGTCGATACCATGCTCAATTTCAACCGAGGTTACTTGAGCCGGAAGGGTCGTTATCGATGGGTCGGTGTGGAACTTTCCCATGTGCAACCAAACCCGAGCGGTGATACTCGAATCGGGGTTGACGGTCAAAATCCCCAGTTCGCTGCCAGAAAGGTACGCTCCGGGCGCATGCAGCGGCAGCACTCCGGCAGCGGGGTTCGCTACGACATCGATGGCGTACGGTGGGCCGCCAATGAAGCTCTGGCCAGTGTAGCGGAAAACATAGGTTCCGGTAATCGTCTGGATCGAGCATTCTTGTGATATGACCGGAAGGGCGACTACCAGCATGATTACTGCGGTCGCAATCAGTGTGCCTGTCTTCGTTTTCATGACCGCCTCCATGACGGAATTGTTTTGCGGCGATGCACTTGGAGCGCACGCCGCAGGTACAGCAACATTCTTAGACCATGCGTTGAGATAAATCCTGACTCTAACCTGACGTTTGGCTGATGTTTGGACCATAATTCACTTTCGCAGGGTATTCATCCGGAGTATCATCAAGCGTCTGGAACGCCCGTAAATGCTTGATTACGAATGGTAAAAGCAGCTCAATCTCTAGCCGATGATCGGACCGGCGAGGAATTCTTCGTGGGCGAATGGCTGATTCAACCGAGATTGGGCGCCGTGTCGAAAAACGGGAATTCAAGCCATCTCGAGCACAAACCCATGCTGGTACTGGTGTGCCTGGCGGAGCACGCTGGTGGCGTCGTATCTAAAGATGAGCTGATGCGCAATGTATGGCCGGACACGTTTGTGACCGAACACGTGTTAACGCGAGCCATCCGGCAGTTGCGCCAGGCATTCGGAAACGACGATTTCATTCAGACATACCGTGGCAGTGGTTACCGCCTGACCGCGAAAGTGCATCCGGTTGCCTCACCGATCCGTTCAATCGCAGTTATGCCATTGGTGAATCTTTCCGGTGATCCGCAGCAAGAATATTTCGCCGACGGCATGACAGAAGCGCTGATTTCGGCAGTGGCCCAGATCGGAGCCCTGCGGGTGATCTCCCGGACTTCGGCCATGCAGTACAAGGCCACCAGCAAGCCGGTCGCACAGATTGGCGCCGAACTCGCGGTACAGGCCCTGGTGGAAGGATCTGTGATTCGCAACGGTGATCACGTGCGCATCTCCGCACAGTTGATCGATGCGGCCAGAGACCAGCATCTCTGGGCCAGAAACTATGATAGCGATCTGCGCGACGTTCTCGAAATGCAGGACGAGATGGCGCGTACGATCGCGGACGAGATCGAAGTGACGCTCACGCCGGAAGAGCACCGGCGCTTGAGCCGTCCCCGCCCAGTGAATCCCGTGGCGCACGAACTATATCTCAAGGGTCGCCACTGCTTCTTCCGATTATCGGAAGACGGTCTTCGTACAAGCCTCGCGTACATGCAGCAAGCCCTAGCCATCGACCCGGAATATGCGCTGGCATATGCGGGCTTGGCGGACGCCGTAGCAATCATGGCGACTGTGTCCGGTATGACTCCCGAGGTAATCCAGACCGCACGTTGGGCCGTGCAGCGCGAACTGGAACTTGATCCCGCACTTCCGCAGGGTCACCATCAGCTTGGCTGGATTCGGATGCACTACGACTGGGATTGGGCGGGCGCAGAACAGTCGATGAAGCGAGCGGTGGCACTAGACCCGAGTCATGCGATTGGATATGGCGTACTCGGCGAACTATATGGGGCGCTCAACCGGCATGAAGAAGCTGTCGCCGCCGCTCGGCAAGCATGCAAGCTGGACCCATTGTCCCTGTACTTACAGAGTGCCCTCGCTCTCACACTCTTATTGGCGGGGCGGCCTGCGGAAGCGGTGGACCAGTTGTTGGCGTCGGTTCGTTTGGAGCCAAATTACTATCGGCCCTACATCTTCCTCGTAGTTGCGCTCGCCGAACTTGGCTATTTTAGCGAAGCCATTGCTGCCGCTGAAAAGGCCGTCCGGCTTTCCGACGACCCACTTCCCAAAGCCTTCATGAGCTACGCCTACTTTTGCGCCGGACGGACGGCCGATGCGGAGAAGATTTTCCTGGAACTTCAGGAGTTGGGGAAGACCCGAGTTATCTCCCCAATGATCTCTGCTGGAGCGCATGTTCAGCGGGGCGATCTTGATCGAGCTCTGGATTATCTTGAACAAGCATGCGAGATACGCGAGTCCGAGGTCATTTATCTGCGCTCCTTCCCCATTTGGCGACCGCTGCACGACCACCCTCGCTTTAAGGAACTGATCCGAAGGATGAAATTTCCCGACTGAGTGACGCCTTCACTGTTAACTTCAGCGGATGCGCTTCCGTATTGAACACAGACGTCTTCAGATCAAACGTGCTGCGCGGCGCGTAAAGAAGATAGAAATACTTCAGCGTTTCCGCGAAGAAGAAGCTCTCCATCGAATTCGCCTTTTCCTTCGTCTCCACGTTCTTTAAGCTCGCATACGCATCGCCGGTCCGGCAGTACTTTTGCAGCGCGTCGAAATAGGTCTGGCCCATGTCGAGATACTTCGAATCGCCGGTAAAGAAGTAGAGGTAGTACGTGGACTCGATGATCTCCGGTCGCAGCGGATAAGCCGGATCGGTGATCTTCATCGTGGTGTAGTCAATCTCTTCGGGTTCGACGCCAGCGACGCTCCACATCTTGTAACTCGAATCCTGCAACCGCTTCGCGCGATCCAGGTCGCCGCTCAGTGCCAGCACCGCCGGGAAGAACGCATCGAGCGCACCATAGTGAGTTGAGACGCGCTTGCCGGTATTCATGTCCACTTGTCCGTACCAGAGTTCCCCGCGCACGTCGTCGGCCACATACCTGTTGACCGCCGCAATGCTTTCCTTCCACATGCGCGCGCAATCCTGGTCATCGAACAAGATGGAGGCCTTCAAGAGGTACTCGTAGTATGAATCGATCATGCCGCTGATATGGCTGGCTGTGTCTACCCATTGGCCGGTCTCGACATTGATAGAGGTGCCGACCAACCCAATCGGCGAACGTCGGTCGTAAACCGCAACCACGGCCCGCTTCGTCTTGTCGTAATACACAGGATTGCCGGTCAGCTTGCTCAGAGTGCCGAACTCCAGCAGCAGCGTTCCGACTTCGGCTGGATTGCTGACGGCTCCCTTCGTCGCACCCGTCTTCAGGTTCACGAAAACGTATGGCATTCCCGTCGGCGAGTTGAACGCCGGCAGCAGGCGATTACCGAGATCTTGTGCGAGTACCAGCAGGCGCTTGTCTCCGCTGAGTTGGTAATTACTGAGCAGTCCCCCGAGCAGGCGAATCGTGATCTCGAAATTCTTGACGTAAATGTCCCGGTTAAAATTGAGATGTTCGGCGATGTAGTCGCGCGTCGTCGCCGCTTCGTCGTTGAGACCCATCAGCGTCATCGTGTCGAGCGCATCGACAGGCGTCATGAGCAGGGAAGGACCGTACCAGTCCTTCGGAGTCCGCGAGATCGGCCGCAACTCATCGTGTCCCCACGCGTACGTCTTGTATCCATTCCACGCGTGGAGGAATTCCTGGCGAACGCGATTGGCCATCTCCTGCTTGCGGGCATCAGTCCAGGTGTTTTGGGCGGGAAGTAGCGTCGGGGTCAGGGCAAGAAGGGCAATGAGCGCAAATCGTCGCATGCGGGAAATGTACACGATGACGGCGCCAGCGGCCAGTCGTCCCTTCTCGATCAATCGCCGGTTCGTCCTTTCTAGAAATCGAAATCGCCATCAATCCGGAATTGCCGGCCAACGGAGTTGTAGAAATGGCCAAAGGCTGGCGAAGGGCCATACTGCTGGACGTCGCGCGGATTAAAGTGGTTCAGGACGTTGTTAATTGTGAGCGCGGCGCGAAACCGAATCCGGCGTTTGTGCCAGGTGAACTTTATGGGATATTGAAACTTGGTATCGAGACCAACGAAGGTAGGGCGCCGTCCGGTTTCGTTGCGCCTGCCAACATAATTCCAGTTCTCGTCGAGCTGCGAATAAGGGAATCCTGTGTGCAGATCGAGCACGGGAACAAATTCGACCTTTTCCGGTAGCCGAATGATGCGTTTAGATATGGGCACGACGCCCCAGCAAAGCAAGCGATCAGGCGCATCCGATGAGAGCGGTCCGAACTGGTTGCCACGAATCAGCGGGGCGGGAAAGTTGCCAAAGAACTGTCCATAATCGTTGAGCTCGCCTTTGGCGAGTGAGCGTACGTAGCTTGCGTAGAGCACAAATCCCTGGTTAGGTTCCCAGCGAACCATGGCTAAGAACTCACGATATTTCTGGCGACCATTGTTGTGGAGATCGAGCTGAGATGAGCCTTGGGATTGAACCGGGTCGAGGTAGAAGTCCCGATACCCTTCACGTTGCTCGTATCCCAAACGCATCAGCATTCCACTCCGAAGTTCCCGATCGAATTGGAGCGTCCAGCCCAGTTGATACGGAACGCGCACCAGTCCGTCACGGGTTGCGATAGCATGCGGGAAGTAAATTGGGGCGCCGACTGGGGTGGTACCGTCGAGGGAATATGCCGTTATCATGCGCGCCGGAAAATGCAGGAAGTTCGCGACGTTGAGGGGAATCTTGTCGAAAAAAACGCCGAATCCTCCGCGTATCGCAGTACGACCGTCTGCGGTGGGCGCCACTACAAATCCGAAACGCGGTGCAACATTAAGAGGCTCGGCGGACAAACTGTCGCGATCGATACGCACTCCCAGATCGACCGACAGGCGCTGTCGTATTTGCCAGGTGTCTTGAACGAAGATGGCCAAGTCATTCTTGGCACGCGAGGTCGGTCTTGCCTGGTCGAAGGCAATGCTGCTGCTCAAAGTACCGTCGCCGCGAAGTGCTCGAACTGGCGTGTTGCTGATTTCTCCGTCGAAGGTCGATCGCGCATAGGAATAACCGGCAGCGAGCATGTGGCGACCGGCCGATTGGATGGGCCAGAGATGAAACGTCTGAGACCACTGATAAAGTCGCGTTCGGCGATCCTGACTCGCGAAGAATTTCCCGGAGTTCTGGTCTGGAAATAGCGTCATGACCTCGGCGGAAAGGTCGGCGGGGACCAGACGTGAATCCAACCGCTTGGCAGAGAAGAGTGACTCGAGAAATCCGCCCTGCGGAAGAATCCATCGGTGAGTGGCCGAGGTGAAAAAGCTGCGCTGGCGATAATTCTCGGTTACCGGTTGTGGGTTGAAGGTGTCAATATTAGCGAACTTGGTCTCCTGTGGATCGACGGTGAGGAGAAAGGCGAGATGCTGACTGGGAGTGTTATTCCAGTCCACCTGCGTAAATGTGTTCACTAATTCCTGCACGCGGACATTGTCTGGGTTGGGTAACGACCAAACTCGCAGTGCGTCATATCCGTAATAGACCGATTGGAATAGGTAAAGGCGGCTGCGTTTTATCGGCCCGGCAAAGGTGACGTGCGGGGATGCGCTTTCGATGCCGTGGGTGCTGCCATCGATCCACCGAAATCTCGGGATCGGATCTTCAAACAGCCACTTCCACCTGTCGATGCCCCCACGCGTGGCAATCTTCACCACACCACTGCCGAAGCGTCCGTACTCAGCTGAAAAAGGATTAGAGAGGACTTCAATGGACTGTACTGCGATAGCGGGCAGACGGAGAGCCGGTTGTCCCGTGAAAGGATCAGCGACACTGGCGCTGTTTACCAGGGTGTTTGCCTGGTTGGTGCGTCCACCCTTGATGCGTATTCCCCCGTCCGGTCCGCGGACTACGCCGGGAATAAGCGGAAGGGCATCTTGGAAATCTTGATTCATGCGGACGACCGATCGTAAGGTCTGAGAAGTGATCGCGGGTGCAGCGGTGCTGGTGGAGGTGACATCTACCGTCGCCGGATTGCCGATGACGGTGATTGATTGCCTTTGCGGCGCCACCACCAGCTGAAAGTCGAGTTGCTTCTTGTCTCCTTCGCTCAGCGTTACGCGTCGGGTGGCAGGGCTGAATCCAGCAAGTGTGACCGTGACCTCATAGTCACCGGCTAGAAGTCCGGTGAAGGCATAGGCGCCCAGGTTGTCTGAAACTGTCGAGATTTCCGTGTTGGTGCTCAAATTCTTCAGCGATAGGCGTGCGCCGGGCCAAAGCGTTTGGACATTATCGGTGCCTACCGTGTGGATGACACCTGCAACGCTCGCGGTCTTCGCTGCAAATGCGGGGACGAAAGCCAGCAATATGGTAAAGCAGAGGTGGGCGTAAGGGATGAAATGCCTTCCGGCCATGCAGAAGCATAGTCGCAAGAGTCCTCCCAGCTATCAATACGTAATTTTGCCTGTTCTGTGCTGTTTCGGCCGCCGATGGCGAAAGCTAGACCCGCTACTTCCCGAACCCCTTCCGCCGTTGCTGCGAATAGCGATGGAGCGAATCCTCAATCACCGGGAAAGCGTCCTTGGCTGGTTGGATTTCGTCGACCTCGACCTTTTTGCCCTCCAGCAGCTTGTAGTCCTGGAAGAAGCGACGCAGCATCAGCAGCCGGTGCTCGGGCATTTCGGCGATCTCTTTGTAGCTATTGAACTCCGGATCCTTGGTCGCGACGGCGATGATCTTGTGGTCCTTTTTCCCGGCGTCGAGCATGGTCATCAACCCCACGGTCCGGGCCTGGATCAGCGTCAGCGGGACGACTGGTTCCTGGCAAAAGACGAGAACGTCGAGCGGATCCTCGTCTTCGGCGAGCGTCTGTGGAATGAAGCCGTAGTTCGCCGGGTAGTAGACGGCGGAATAAAGCACCCGGTCCAGCTTAATCAGACCGCTCTGTTTGTCCAGTTCGTACTTCACGCTCGACCCGAAGGGGATCTCGATGACTGTACTGAATTCGGACGGAAGATGCTCGCCGGGGGTGATGTCGTGCCATGGATGGATCATGAAAAGAAGGTACTAGGTACTAGGTACGAGGTGCAAGGTGACCTGGGGAGTTTCGCACATCTCTATGTAGCGCGATTGCGGAAGCGTCCGAGCATTCCCTGGATCCCAAGCAGGGCGGCAATAGCGAGGTAAAGCACGCCATAAACCGCGAGAATGATGATGCCGCGCTTTGCCGCCGAGTGGATGGGAAGGTGCCAGTTGAGAAACAATCCCGGAACGCTCGCGATGATCGCCGCGGCCCAGAGCTTGGCAAGGTACAGAGACGAAAACTCGACAGCGCCAATTCGTTGATGAAGTGAACGGCGCAGAAGGATGAACTCCACCCAGCCGGCTATTCCGGCAGAAAAGGTCAATCCGGCGACTCCCCACTGCCGATTGATGCCGAGCCAGACCGGCATCGGCAGGGCAAAGATGTAGCCCATGATCAACGTCAGTGTTACGCGGATTACGGCGAACCGAAGCGGAGTTCGAGTATCGCGCAGAGCGTAAAACGCCGACGAATACAGGCGCCCCGAGGTTGTAGCGATCAGCCCTACCGACGCGCCTGCCAAAACTGCCCAGACAAACCGTACGTCCTGCGACGTGAAAATACCTGACTTGTAGATCGTGGCGACGACGACATCGCCGAGAACGAAGAACGCAACCGCGGATGGTACTACGAAGTATGTGATCTGCTGGAGACCGCGCAGGATTCTCCTGCGCAATGCCGCCGCTATCTCCTCCTCCGTGCCCAGCGCGCTCGACATTGCGGGCAGTTCAGCGGCGGAGATCGCCATTCCGAAAAGGCTGACAGGCAACTGATTCAGAGTTTGGGCGTAAGAGAGGGCCGCGACTGCTCCAGTTGGGAGGAAACTTGCGAGCAGTGCATCCACGTAGGCGCTGATTTGGACCACTCCGCGACTCACGAAGACTGGCAGGAAATTCTTGACCACGGTGCGAACGTGCGACGATCGGGAACGAACCAGGCTTTGGATTGGCCGCAAGAGTGACCATACAACCGGGAGCTGAACCCCGAACTGCAGGCCCGAGCCCACCACCGAACCCCAGGCGAGGTCTATCGCAAGGTGGTCCTGCGCGGCGCCAGGACCTTTCCAGAGCAGGGTTGTGATCATGGCGGCGTTCCACACAACGGGGGCCGCGTATGACAAGAAGAACCTGCGATGGCTGTTCAGTATTCCGAGGCACCAGGCACTGAAAACGAGCAGTCCAGTACCCGGGAATAGGATCCGGATGAGCTGGACCGTCAGGACCCGCTTCTCGCCGTGAAAGCCAGGGGCGATCACGTGCACGAGAACGGGCGCAAGCAGGAGTCCCATCGCAACGATGATGGCGGTCACTACGGCGAGTAAAGCGCCTACAGCTTCGGCGAGGCGACTGGCTTCATCGTGTCTTTTCTCGGCGTTCAACCGTGCATAGACGGGTATGAACGACGCCGAGAGCACGCCTTCACCAAAAAGGTTCTGCAGGAAGTTGGGTATCCGGAACGCGGCCGAAAAGGCATCGGCAGCGACGGAGGCGCCGAGAAAATGCGCGAAGACGCGTGCGCGTATCAATCCTGCGATACGGCTGAGAAGCATTCCCGAGGCAACCAGAGTCGCGGCACCGCGTTGAGTAACCGTCTGCTTGAGCCGCGTGAATGTGGTTGCTGCCATTGTTTCCACTATAGCAATGGAGGTTCTGCAAGTGAGAGGTTTGCGAACCGGGGCATCCACTTTGCAACAAAAAAGCCCCGGCAAGTGCCAGGGCTTCCGACGAAATTCCGCCGTGACGAATGAAGACCAAGTGGAGCCCCAAAATCGGCTATCAACACCCGATGTGGGGCACCCGGCCTATGGGACGTTACTTGATGACCCGCATCTCCGACCAGTCGTAGCCGAACTTCTTGCCGCACTCCAGGCAAACAACATAATGCCCCGGGCCGCTGGCGGCTACTGGCTCCCAGTCACCGGCGGCCCGAGCCATGGATTGGCCCGAGGCGGCGGTGAAGGGCTGCGAAAGCCGCCGATGGCTGCATCGGATCGAGAGAAGCTGTAGAACCTTTTCAAACATGATTGCTTCCCCAACTTCCTGTATTCCGAGTGGGGATGTTACTCCGATTCGCCCGGAATGCTATACCGACAGGGTCGCAGCCCGCGAGCCGCGACCCCGGTAGAAATCTACGCGCGAGCCGCGCTCTTCTCTTCGCTCTTGCTGTCCGGCATCGATTCGACCTTCTGCCCGGGCTTGCGGATGTCGATCCCGCCCTTGAAGAAGGCACCGTCTTCAATGCTGATGCGCTGTGCAACCACGTCGCCGGTCAGCGATCCTTCATTGCGGATGTCGACGCGGTCGGTCGCGGTCAGATTGCCGCGCACCTTGCCGAGGACGACGATCTCACGGGCGCTGATGTTGGCCGAAACGACGCCATTGCGGCCAACCGTCACCCGGTTGCCGGAAAGGTTGATCGAGCCTTCCACACGGCCATCAATGTAAAGGGACTCCGAACCGGTCACCTCGCCCTTGATGACCAGCGACTTGCCGATCGTCGCCTGCTCCTGGGTGTTCAGGGCAGCGTTGCGGGGAGCCGAAACTGGAACCGGCTCAATCGGAGTCGACTGCTGCGGGGTCGGCTGCGACGAGGGCTGCGGCCTTTCGGGTGTGGACGGTGCATTAGGAGCGTTGGAGGGCTTCCACATTTCTAAAAATTCCTTTCAGGGGAATGGTTGTTGGTGATCAGTTCGAGACCCGCACGTACATTACCAAACCGGACGTTCAAGCTCTGAAACCAGAATTGCTGGATTGGCGTGAGGTTCGCCACTTGCAACGGCTTTCCCCATTCGGAGTCTTTCACTTCTTCCCGGTAATCTTGTCGCGCCAGCGGCAATTCTTATATCCGACGAATGCCCTAAAGGGGTCTCTTGTTCGCGCCTAGCCTACTATAGGCCCGAAGTAGTACGGTTGAAAGCATCGAAGGTATCGGTGCCAGCCATGAACAGAGGTACAGTTCGGGTGCAAGAATAGCACTCATCCGTTTTGGGTGATCTATGCATGCCTCTTTTGCTTGCATGGGGACTCAAACTGGGAACTGGGAACCGAGAACTGACAAGAATGATCGCCGAATCCCGCGTCCTGAAACAAATCGAGAAGTCGCCTCGTCAAAGCGCCGGTTACAAGCAACTCATCCGCGAAATGAGCCTCCGCGGTAGCGACCGCCGAGAACTCCAAGAAATGCTCGACTCATTGGTGCGTCGCGGCAAACTGCTCGAAACGGGGCGCGACCGCTATACCCTCGCTCAAGCCGCCGCCAACCAGAACATCGTAGTCGGCAGGCTGAACATGCACCGCGATGGCTACGGATTCGTAACGCCAGATATCGAAGAGGTCCGCCGCTCCATCGCCGGCGACATCTACATACCACCCGTGGCGATCGGACCGGCCATGCACGGGGATAAGGTGCTGGTCGAACTCGGCCGCCGCAAGGATGAGGGCCGGGTCGAAGGCCGAGTGCTCAAAATCATCGATCGTGCCCACGGAACCGTCGTCGGCACCTTCCATTACGGCGACCGCCAAAACTACGTCCGGCCGATGGACGAGAAGATTACCGTCGACGTTATCATTCCGCGTGGTAAGGAGTGGCCGGCGGAGAGCGAAGAAGACGAACAAGACGCTTTGCACGGCTCGGGCCGCGCGAAAGCGAACGTTGATCGTGTACTTGGCTGTGAAGCGAAGCGCAAGCAATTCGACGACCTTGAAGGCGTAGTGGTCGATGTCGAGATTATGGAATGGCCCACCGCCACCCAGAATCCCCGGGGCCGCGTAGTCGAAATCCTCGGCTACGAAGATGATTTCGGGGTCGATGTCGAAATCATCATTCGCAAATTCCATATCCCGCATCGCTTTCCGACCGACGTTCTCTCGGAATCCCAGGCGTTTGAGCCTGTTATTCCGGCGCGCGAGTTGCATCGGCGCTGGGACTTCCGCAAACTGCCCATCGTCACCATCGACGGTGAAACCGCTCGCGACTTCGACGACGCCGTAACCGTGCGTCGTCTGCACAATGGGAATTTCGAACTCCAGGTGCACATCGCCGATGTCGCGCAGTATGTGACCGACGGCTCAGCGATCGACCGCGAGGCGCGCATGCGCGGCACGTCGGTCTATTTCCCCGACCGCGCCGTACCCATGCTGCCGATGGAACTCTCGACCGACATCTGCTCTCTGCGCCCAAAAGTTGACCGCCTCGTCATGTCCTGCCTCATGGAGATAGACCGCACGGGGGAAATTCTCGGCTACGAAGTCGCTCCTGGCGTGATCCGATCGGTCGAGCGCATGACCTACACCAACGTGAATCTCATCCTCGAAGGCGACCGCGCCGTACGCGAGCAATACGCCCGCATCGTCGACGTCTTCGAATTGATGAAGGAAGTCGCGCTGCTTTTGAACGCCAAGCGCAAGAAGCGCGGTTCGATCGATTTCGATCTTCCCGAGGCCGTCATTGAGTTCGACGAGAACGGTCTGATGCAGGGTGTCACGCGCTCCGAACGGAACATCGCTCACCGCATGATCGAGGAGTTCATGTTGGCGGCCAACGAGAGCGTTGCGTCCTACCTCGAGACAAAGCAGATCGCGTCGCTTTATCGCATCCATGAGAAGCCCGACCCCAAGCGCGTGCTGGATTTCGAAACCATCGCCGCGACGTTTGGATACTCGCTGGGCGTCGGAGCCCTGCGAGTGCAGCGATTCACGCCCAAGGCCGATCGCCGCGACCGCTACGGAACAGGACAGAAGGCACGCACCGTCGAAGTTCCCGAGGACGTTCCAGTCACGCCGCGCATGTATCAGAAGCTCACGGAGAAGATTGCCGGAAAACCTGAGGAGCGCATTCTCTCCTATCTAATGCTGCGTTCTCTCAAGCAGGCCCGCTACTCCGAGGAGAACGAGGGACACTTCGCGCTCGCTGTCGGTACGTACACGCATTTCACCTCCCCGATCCGCCGCTATCCCGACCTCATCGTCCACCGTATCCTGAAGTCAGTCCTCGACGACAGCCCCGAGCGCATGGACGGTCACGTTCCAGTCGGCGAAGGAGAACTCACCGCCGAGCAGAAGGAGTTGAAGTCGCCATGGACGGAAGCAGCCGAGAAGCGCGGTCCGAAGAAAACGCGCGAGCACCGCGAGGATCGTCCTCCACTCGGTGGTCCTATACCCGAGACCGTTCTTCGCGACATCGCCCGGGAGTCGAGTCTCACCGAACGCCGCTCGGACGAAGCCGAGCGCGAGCTTCTCGAATGGAAGAAAGTCAAGTTCATGCAAGACCGTGTCGGCGAGGACTTCGAGGGCATGATCGTCAGCATCACCAAGTTCGGCATGTTCGTCGAGCTGAACGAACTCTTCATTGAAGGGCTGATCCCGCTGAACTCGCTGACCGACGACCGCTACCTCTTCCACGAGAATACCCGGCAGATTATCGGCCAGCGCACTCGTCGAACCTTCGCCATGGGTAACCGGGTTCATGTAATCCTCGACCGCGTCGATGACATGCAGAAGCGCATCCAGTTTGCCCTTTTTGAAGAACCCCCGGCCGGACGAAAGAGCCGTCGTGGAAGAAAGTAAGAATTCATCGACTGATGTGTAGGGCAGAAGTCTGACGCCCACGACTGGCTCTCCTTCCCTTGCAGAGAGCCGGTTTTCGGGTGTTATCATCAAATGTTTGGAGATACGAGAAATGGCACACATGGTGAAATGCGTAAAGTTCGGCAAGGAGATGGAGGGCCTCGACGAGCCGCCCTTCGACTCACCCCTGGGACAGAAGATTTACGAGAACGTCAGCAAACAGGCGTGGCTGGCCTGGACCGATCACATGAAGATGCTGCTCAACGAGTACCGCCTGCAGCCCTGGAAAAAAGACCACCAGGACTTTATCGTCCAGCAGATGGAAGCCTACTTCTTCGGCGAAGGCTCGGAAGCCCCGAAGGAGTACGTCCCGCCGTCACAGTAGCACCGGGCGCTGGAACGGCGTGGCGCATGGTTCTTCAGGTTCACGCACTTCTTCTGCGCATGAACCTGGGTTGGTGCTCTCCGCAATCGTTTCGCTTCCGGCTACCGCTTTCATGTAGAATTGAAGTACCCCACCGACGCGCCAGCGTCGGGCAATTATCGTCGGGACGTGGCTCAGCCTGGTAGAGCACTCGCTTGGGGTGCGAGGGGTCGGCAGTTCAAATCTGCCCGTCCCGACCA
>JAVUPY010000068.1 GCA_032252755.1 Terriglobia bacterium | reverse complement strand
GCTTCGAATCGTGTTGCGCCGGACCAGCCCGCATATCTGGCGACGTGTTGTGGTGCGGAGCGATTCCACCCTGGGCCAGTTGCATCAGACCGTACAAGCCCTTTTCGGTTGGGTCGACTCGTGGCCGCATCGATTTGTTCTTCGCGGCCGTTCGCTGGGCGCCTCAGCCACGACCGCCGTTTCGTCTTGGCCGGCTCCAGAGGTACTTCTTTCCGAGTTCAAGCTGCTAGCCAAAGAGAGGTTCTTCTATGACTACGGCTTCGACGGCGTCAATGTCCCGGTCTGGCGGCACGACATTCGATTTGAAGCTGCACTGGTTGCGGATCGAGAGCGACTTCCGCACTCCATCGGCGGCGTGGGCAGTCCGCCGTTGGAACAAACCGGCAGCCCGCAGGAACTCTCCAATCTGGCTGATCTTTTCACGCTTCAGTTCGTGCTGAATCAATTGACGGAGTTGGTTGATCGTGGAACCAGCGATGCGCAGCTGGCTCAACACATGAGGCACCTTCGACCCTGGCTTACGGCGGAGCGGTTCAACCGGAAGTCGGCCAACCGGCACCTTCAGGCCAGCCTGGGAGGTGCGGAGTGAAGGTAAAGATTCAAGTCATCATCGAAAGCGACGACGGGCGCGTTCAGGACGTTGAAGAAGTTGCCTGTCTGAAGCGTGGAACCCTATCGCCGGAGGAACTGGGGTTGAACCTGGCGGAGGCCAAAGAAATTCTGCAAGCTGTGCAGCGATCGATGACCGAGCATCAGGTCGGCGATTACACGGCTGAGCGAATCAACTGCCCGTGCTGCGGTCAGCGGCGAGTGCAGAAGGGCCACCATCCGATCCTGTTCCGCACCCTGTTTGGGAAGCTGACATTGAACAGCCTGCGACTGCACCACTGCGATTGCCAGCCAATGTCCAGCAAGACATTCAGTCTGCTGGCAGAACTGCTGCCGGAGCGCACTGCGCCGGAGCTGCTGTATTTGGAAGCCAAGTGGTGCACGCTCCTATCTTTTGGAATGACGTTTGATCTGTTGCAGGAGGTTCTGCCGATGAGCGAAGAACTCAACGTGACCACCTTGCGCGCCAATCTGCACAAAGTGGCCGTGCGGTTGGAATCCGAGTTAGGAGAAGAGCGCCAAAGCTTTATGGAGAGCGGCTCGCATTCCAAACCGATGAACTCGATGCCGGAGCCAAAGCCTCCACTGGCTGTAGCTCTCGATGGCGCCTACGTGCATGCCGCGGGGAACGTAGAGCGCAAGGAGAGATGGTTCGAGGTGGTCGTCGGCAAAAGCATCACCGCCCCTGGCGAAGGCAAGTACCTTGGCTTCGTGCTCAACTATGATGAGAAGCCCAAGCGGCGGCTGTACGAGACCTTGCGATTGCAAGGTCTGGCATTGGACCAGCCCGTGACCTTCTTCAGCGATGGAGAGGATACACTACGCCAACTGCAGATGTACGTGAGCCCACGGTCGGAGCACATCCTGGATTGGTTCCACATCACGATGAAGTTGACGGTGATAAGCCAGATGCGCAAAAGCCTCGTGGGAGCAGAGCCGGCAGACTGGCTGGGCGAAGTCGAGAAAGATTTGGAAAGCCTGAAGTGGCACTTGTGGAATGGCAACGTCGATCAGGCATTGAGGCTGATCGATGGGCTGAAGATCATGCTCGATGGCGAACAGATGAGCCCGGAGCGACAAAAGCTGCTGCGCACGATTCGCGAGTTCGGCAACTACATCGCCACGAACCAGGCCTACATCCCCGACTACGGCGACCGCCATCGCAATGGCGAACGAATCAGCTCCGCTTTTGCCGAGTCGGCCGTAAACCAACTTGTCAGTCGGCGAATGGTCAAGCAACAACAAATGCATTGGACCGAGCGAGGTGCCCACCTGCTGTTACAGGTCCGCGCACAAGTGATGAACGGCGATCTGCGAAGCACTTTCAGACGCTGGTATCCAGGCATGAAAGCGGGTTCCGAAGACCCACTTCGCCGCGTAGCCTGATCTCAAGTTGGCCGGCTCCGGGAAGCAGAATCAAATCCGCCACCCCCCGTTTTTTTAGTGATTCGAACGAAGGCGGTTCCTCGCCCGCGAGTTCCTTCGTGAAGAACAGATCGGGGGAAGCAGGAGTTGCATCTGCGCGTTTCTTCGGCATCGGCGGAAATAACTTTGGTGGGGAATAAGGAATTCACAAGACGGGAAGCGATTCTAGCTTGCGCCATGCAGAGAGCGATGGCTTAAGCACGGATACCGGCACGATCGATTCTGCATTCCAGTGTACATGGCGTCGCCCGCGATAGGATAGTCATTGAAATGAAGACCACTGACCCGAGGCGACGATGAGCGGCGGCAAACTCGATCTGCAACGAATTCGCAGGGCGATCCGCGGGAGCGGCAACGAGACCATCTTCTTTCTGCTCGATGACGCCATCTCGCTTCTTCCTCCAGCCAAGCTCCGCCAGTTGCTCGCACAATATATGAAACCGGAGCAGTTCGTCTCCGATGTCGCAGTGAAGCATGAACTCCTTGCCGAGGTTCAGGCCTTTCAGAAGGCATGTCTTGCCGGCGAATACTACGAAGCATTTGACGTCAACTCGAAGAATTGCACGCAGAGTTCCCTGGGAACGCTGGCCTGGATTGCCGATTTTCGGCGGCTGCTTTTCCGCTGTGTGGAGCAAGCGAAGAAGCCGAATGTGGCCGGCGTGCGCTGCGCGTTTGATATTCTGTTCGAACTTCTGGACCGCTTCGACGATGCGGACGACAGGATGGTCTTCTTTGCCGACGAGGGAGGGTCGTGGATGGTTGGCATCGACTGGAAGCAAGTGCTGCCTGCATGGTTTCGCGTTCTAGCGGCTACGGCGGATCCGGCCGAATATGCGCGGCGCTTCGAAACATTTGTCGACCGCCACTGCAATTACCAGCGTGCGGAATTGCTTGCGGAAGCACGCCAAGTCGCGACTCCTTCTCAACGGAAAGAGCTTGCGGAACGGTAATGCCGCGAGAATCATGCGGTCAGCAGTCTGCCCTTGTCCGGTACAGCCGGTGATGGCATAACCATCGGGGTTTGCCGAGAGTTATCGGCTTTGATCTTCAGATGAGCCTCTTCGCGGCGGCGCATTCGCCATGTTCGAAGGCGTCTACGAATGGCTCAAGCTCTTCTTCACTCATGCCAATACTTTGTCCAGTCTTGCGCCAACCATTCACGGCTTGCATAACGTCGCTCAAGATCTCCTTGGCCCGCGAAGCCGTGATGCGGAAATAAGCAATCACGGACATGAGGGCATCGATGGTCATGTCAGGGCCAGCATCTTCGGATATCCACGTCTTCAATTCACGCACGCGCTCGGGTGACGGGTTAATGTCAAAGGCGGGCGACAACCGCCAGAATTCCCTATCTACATGCAGGAAGCCGTGATTGCGCAAGTGGTCGTCCACATTCGTAATCAAAATCGAGAAGGCAATGCGCCTCCACAACTCTTCGATATCGGCTTGTGCGTCGGCCCCGTGTACGCGGATTGCGTCCACGATCTCGGTGTAGGTATGTTCCTCGGGTTCCGTCACCTCAACACCCAGCATGGTCGCGGCGGAGACATACATTACGCGATGGCCGCTGTTTTGGCGGTCGAAGCGGCGGACGAGTGCGACCGGCAAATCTTCGCTCTGGACGATACGCGCCGTGGCTGCATCGATCCCGGCCTTTCTGGCAAGCGTCAGAGCGAGCACTTCTCCCTTGGTAACGGCGCGCTCGTCTGCGATGCTCGGAAACTTGCCGATGCAGAGCGAGCCGTCTTCGTCAATGACCGTGCATTTCGGGCGCATGCCGCCAAGCGACGTGCCTCGGCCGCGTAAGTATGCAAGGTCCGCTGCCGTCTCTTTGTTCGCCTCGACAGCGCGCGACGCGCTCAACAAATGTCCAAGCTCGATGAGTGGCGGAGCGGTCCGGCGCCCTTCTTCCTGCGCGCGCTGAAACACGCCCTCTTCGTCGCGAAAACGAAGCGCGCCGACACGGCTGAAATCATCCACAGCCAGTAAATAATCAAGTGCGTTGAGCGGCTGCGCTTCTTCTTTTCCTTCACGGCGCAATTTCTGTCTGCGCTTGATGTGGTCGCGCATGATGATGCGCTTTGCCCACCCATCGGGCTCGGTGTCGGCAATCGCGGCATGAAATATAGAACCGTCTTTTGACTTGCGATGAAACTGTGGTCCCGCCTGGAGCGGAAGCGTCGGCCCGAGAGCGAAACGCGCGGGGGCGCCGAGCCAGCCCGCACCATACTCGAAAGCGGCGCTTTCGCGACGCCCTTGCAGGTCGTAGCGCAGCGTGCCGACCTCGACCCCATCGCCCAGCATCACGTCGATATTCCGCTTCATGATTGCGGCACCTGTGCTTTCTTCATGCGCACGCGCTTGGGCAGACGTTCTTCATCGAGCAGAAGGCCGGTATCGTCGCGGCTCACGTCGATAAGAGCGCCAAGAGGATCGCCAAAGCCCAAGACGAAAAGCGCCATCGCATACACGCCAAGGCCGACTTTGGGATCTCCCTTCTCTGCGCGGAGGTAAGTATTCTTGGCAACGCCCATGCGCTCGGCGACGGCAAGGATTGTGAGCCCACGTTTCCGCCGCGCGGTTGCGAGGTCGCTGCCGAATTTGGTCAGCGACCGCTTGACGGCGGGGGGCAGAACATCTGACACATTCGATCTCATTGATAAGGCTCCATACATAAAGCCCTATGGCCTTATATGGTCCAATATATAGGACTTTGTTGAGAATGTCCAGATCGAATGAATTCAAGGAGCAAGGTTTTGCGTGCCGATGCAGCGTCACGGACTCGCAGTTCGGAGACTTGATGGAAGGCGGCCACCATTCGTACGGCCACGTCGATTGCCAAGGTCAGCCACGGCCGGCCAATTGGAAGCCGGCGCTCGTTGTCTACCACGATCACATCCACGGGGGTGTGATCCAGAGTGCGGCAATAATTCGGAGGTCGCCTTTGATTGAGGCCGGCGTAATCTGGATCGATGACCGAACAAGTGCCTTTCAAATGCCTGATTCTACGAGCGGTTCTCCATCATGTGAGTCCCATGGTGATCCGCCAGATAGCGGTCTCCGATCAGACGAGTTTGCCGGAATTCAACGACACGTTTTGCGCCATCCTGGGCTGGGGCGGCAATTTGGGATATATCTTCCGTGTCCACGCCCAGGAATTCAACAGTTTTCGGCGGAAGACACGTTCCAAGGCCCTACATGAGTTCAGATTGCACCGGCAAGAAAAGTTCCTCTACATCTGCGACACCCTGCACATGTGGGAGTGGGATATTCAAGTCCTCGACATTCACGAGGGCACGAAGGAAGACATAGAGCCGGCTTGTCTGGGTGGGCGTGGCGCAACGCCACCGGAGCTGTGCGGCGGCCCGACAGGCTACCGGCTTATGCTGAAGCGACAAAATGAGGGAAGCAAGATGTTAGCACCGGCCATGGTGGAGACCGGCATTCTGATGTTGGCGGAAGCTTGTCCGAATCAGCCACGCGAGACCTGGGAGTTGTTGCGCACCGCGATGGACGACGGTCTCCGGAGCATAGATCAGAGACTCAAAGAAAGTGGCCCCTTGGAGCCTGAGCGATTCAGCGTGCAGGAAGCCAACGAGCGTTTGAGGATCTTCACGCAGCGGCGGCGGGGGTTCTGGTCATGAACATCCGGATCGAAGTAGTATGCGTGAGTGCTGACGGCCGGGAACAACGCAGACAGCTGTCGGGAATCGAACGGCAAGAGTTAGCGATGGAGACCCTCGGCATGAGCCTGGCTGAGAGCAAGGCGTTGCTCGAAGGTGTGCAGGACTTTATGGTCGTACAACAGGTTAGCGAGAATCTGGAGCAAAGACGTGCGTGTCTCCATTGCGGTCGTCGGCACACGACGAAAGGCTCTGGAAATACACCTGTCAACACCCTGTTCGGGCTGGTGAATGTGCCAAATCCGCGGTGGAACCGATGCGCCTGCCAGACCGAAGGCCCGGAAACATTCCGGCCGACGGCAGCATGGCTCCAAGGGCGAACCAGCGTGGAAATGCTGTATCTGGAGAGCAAGTGGGCGTCGCTGATCCCCTTCGCAAAGGTTGCTGACTTACTGACGGAAGTATTGCCGATTGGAGGCTCCGCCAATCATGAAAGCGTCCGCATCCACCTGCAGTCGACAGCGGAACGAATCGAGCAGGAACTGGGCCGGGAGCGGCAGCTCAATGAGTACGAAGGCTCGGAAGACGATTGGGAGCAACAGCCGCTTCCAGACGGTCCGATCACCGTTGGCATCGATGGCGGCTACGTTCGAGCGGCACATAAACAGGGGTGTTTTGAAGTGATCGCCGGCAAGAGCGTCGTTGCCTTCCGGCGTGAGGATGCAACCGAAGTACCCTCGGCGAAGTGTTTCGGCTTTGTGCAAACCTATGACGAAAAGCCACGCCGGCGGCTCTGGGAGCTGATGAAGTCGCAAGGAATGCAGGAGAATCAACAGGTGGTATTTATGTCCGATGGGGGCCAGGACGTCCGACGTGTGCAGCAGTACCTTCATCCATTCAGCGAGCATCTGCTGGACTGGTTTCACATCACAATGCGGCTGACGGTCCTCCAGCAGCAGACAAAAGGGCTTCAGCAAGAGCGGCCGGAAACTGGCGCCGATGTCGCGAAGCAGCTGGAGAGCATCAAGCACCTTCTTTGGCACGGAAACACTCCGGAAGCGCTCGAACGGATGACCGGGCTAACCATCGATCTAAGCCTGATCCAGGCGCATTCAATTCCTGCGGCGAAAGTTGCCAACGGGCTAGCCGAATTCGAGATCTACATCAAGAACAACTGCGAGTTCATTCCAAACTTTGGCGAGCGATGGCGACAAGGCGAAAGGATCAGCACGGCATTCGTTGAGTCGACGATCAACCAAGTGGTCAGCAGACGGTTCGTTAAGAAA